>NZ_JZIR02000272.1:0-557 GCF_000961955.2 Hymenobacter sp. AT01-02 | reverse complement strand
CCTCGTCCACTCCGATCGGGGCGGGCAATATTGTGGCAACGCGTATCGACGCTTGCTCACGGAGCGACAACTGGTGCGTAGTATGAGCCGAAAAGGCGAGTGCTATGATAATGCGCAGGCCGAAAGCCTGTGGTCCCGCGTAAAAACAGAGGTGCTGCTGGACCGATCGACTTTCACTTCGATAGCTGAAGCGCAAGCCGAACTGGCCATCTATTTTGACTACTACAATCACCAGCGACGGCACTCAGCACTAGGCTACGAGTGCCCGCATTCCTTTGAACAACAAGTCCTTCTAACTAAGACCCATTCTGTCTCAACTAACTAGACCACCTCAACTATAGTTGGTGTGTTCTAAATGGGCAGCCCTAGCGCTAGGTGCACGCAGTTGTCTACCACCTCACGGCCGACACGTCCCACCTCCTCCGGATGCTCCAGTAGGTAGCGATCCACTACATAGCTGATAGCTTGACTTGGCCCCATAGCTTGCCAGCCCAGCCGGCTGATGCTCACGTGCGCTGGGTAGTCGTTGAAGAGGTCGGACTGAAATTTAAACACCA
>NZ_JZIR02000271.1:0-593 GCF_000961955.2 Hymenobacter sp. AT01-02 | reverse complement strand
ACCTACCGGTTCTTCCGTTGGCGGGGCCAACCCATCGGGCGGGCAGGGCAGTCGACCAACGCCTTGTCCTACATCAACCCCCAGGATATTGAGTCGATGGAAATCCTGAAGGATGCATCGGCTACCGCCATCTACGGCTCACGCGGGGCCAACGGCGTAGTGCTGATTACTACTAAGAAGGGCAAGACCGACAAAGACCGCATCGAGCTAGTGGCTAACACAAGCGTTTCGGAAATTTCCAAGCGCGTCAACATGCTCAACGCCTATCAGTACGCTCAGTTTCAGAATGAGGCGCAGCGCAACGCTGAAATCTACAACGGCTACGCACCGAACACGCTGCCTTTCCCCGGCATCCAGGGATTCGACCCAACTATTGGCGACTCGACCTACCTGCCAGCCCCAGAAGACTTCCTGAACGGCACGGCCGGCGACTCCTACCCGGACGGCTTTACAGGTACCAACTGGCAGGACCAAATCTTCCGCCGGGCCCTCACCAAGGACTATACCCTGCGCATGTCGGGCGGCAGCGACAAAGGCACCTACTCGGTATCGGGCAACATGCTGGATCAGCAGGGTATTATCGTCAACTCAGG
>NZ_JZIR02000270.1:0-584 GCF_000961955.2 Hymenobacter sp. AT01-02 | reverse complement strand
TATCCCAGACCTGCTGCATCAGGGCCGGGTAGCGCCCGGTGGTTAGCTCCGGCATGGCCTCGAAGTACGGGCGGCCCAGCAAGGCCGGAAGCGGCCGGCCCAGCATCTGCTCCATCAGGGGGTTGACCAGCTCCACGTGGTAGCGCGGGTCGCGCAACACAAAAAGGGCCACCGGGGCCTGGGCAAACACGGTTTCGAGCAGCCGCTGCTGCACCTCACGCTGCTGGCGGGCCAGCACCTGTTCCGTCACGTCGTAGGCAAACGAGGAGACTCCCACTACCTGTCCCTGCTCGCGGTAGGCCTGATAGCTGAAATTGAAGTAGGTGATGCGGGCCGACTGCCCCGGCTCGTGTTGTACTGTGAGCGGCACTTCGGTCCCTTGGTACGTTTCGCCCGTCCGGTACACGCGGTCGAGCAAGGCCACGAAGCCTTGGGCCACCGATTCGGGCTGGCTTTCTGCGATGGGCCAGCCGAGCATCTCTCGGTCGGGAAATAGCTGCTGGGCGGCCGCGTTGGCGTAGTCCATGCGGTGCTCGGGGCCGCGCAAGAGCAGCACCGCCGCCGGCGTTTGGGCAAACACCTGG
>NZ_JZIR02000027.1:0-21318 GCF_000961955.2 Hymenobacter sp. AT01-02 | reverse complement strand
GTGCCTTACCGCCAGGGTGGTCGTCAGGCGTAGCAAGAGTAGAACCCATAAGCAATAAGGCTGGCACACGCATGTGCCAGCCCTTATTGCTTATGGGTTCTACTCTTGCTACGCTCAGTTTTCGCTCGGCGCAGTACCATCTGCACTTGCTTGGGGTTGCCGCGCGTGACGACAGGGTAGGACACATCGTTGATGAACAGCAATTGCCCATCGGCCACAATGCGCGCCTGCAACGCATAAGTGACATTTTCCTGAATTCGGGCCGTGTCGTAGCGCAGCGTAAAGGCCAGTGGAACCTGTCGCCCATTGGGCCGGATGGTCACTGAGTCGACCACGGTAGCGGCCACATCCTGCCGCGACACATCCTGTAATTGTAGGCGCACTACGGCCGATGCGGGCAGGGCCATTCGCTCCCGATAGGTTACGGTGCCCGTTATAGAATCCTTCACCGTCACCACAACCGGGGCCGTGGTGCCCGCTCCCCCCGGCGATGAGGGAGTGGCCGTGCAAGCACCTAGTAGTGACACAACACAGAGAGCAGGCAGGAGGGGTGGCTTCATGGCAACTAACCGGGATAGAATGATAACGAACAGGCACGAATGTATTGGGAATCTGCTATTTTCCAAGGAAGTCCCCAACTCTACCCGGGCTCGGCCGCAGCTAAACCGTACTACTCTCCTACCGGCTCACAACCTCCGCCATGCGCAAGCGGCGCTGAATGGCATCGGTGGCGGCTTCCAGGATGTCGAAGGCATTGGTAGCCATAGTATTTTCGCTGTCGAGCGTGGGGTTGATTTCCACCATCTCGAAGCACACAACCCGGTCATTATCCAGCAAAGCGCGGCACAGGCTAATGGCTTCCTCTACGTTCAGGCCCTCCTCTACTGGCGTGCCCGTACCCTTGGAGAAGCGGGAGTCCAGGGAGTCCACGTCGAACGAGATGTAGACTAGGTCGCAGAAGCGCAGACGCTCGTAGATTTCGCGGGCTACTTGGCGGGTTCCCTTAGCTTTTACTTCATCAAGCTTGTAATTCTTAATTCCTAGCCGCTCGATGATGGCATTTTCTTCCGCCTCGGTGTCGCGCACTACCACGTACACGAGGTGCTCTCCAATAAGCTTAGGGCCCGTTTCGCCTAGGTTTTTAAGCTTCTGCCAGAAAAATTCCGTTTCGGGTTCTATCGTGTTCCGCTGGCATTGCCGGTTATCATCGCCCAGGGAAATGGCTATTGGCATGCCGTGCATGTTGCCCGAGGGAGTGGTGTAGGGCGAGTGAATGTCGGCGTGAGCATCTATCCACACCACCCCCAGCGTTTTGTGCGGGTAGGCGGCTTTAATGCCCGCAATGGTCGCTGCCGCATTACTATGGTCGCCGGCTAGTACCAGGGGGAACTCCCCAAACCGTAAGGTTTGTTCGACGGTGCTGGCAATGCCTTTTTGCACCGTGTAAATAGAATCAATGTGTTTGGCCTTCGGAAAATGATTTTTCTCGAAGAGCACGTGGTTCAGGTCCGGCACACTGACGGAATTGAACCGACGAAAGTAATCGGACCCTTTATTGAGGCAGGCCACTTTGAGGGCATCTACCCCCAGGCTGGCGCCTCGGGTGCCGGCTCCGAGTTCGGAGCGCACTTCCACTAACTTGATGCGACGCATACTACATGGGCAGGAAAAGGGTTAGAGTGGTTTATATGCTTGCCGATTACCAAGGCCACAGGCCAGGATAGGCTTGACGCGCGCGGACCTTCCGGCGCAACCAACGAACAAAGCACAACCAAAACCCCCGCAAGGGGGTATCTTTGCGGGTCCTAAGTTCGGAAAAAGCTTTGCTTGGAAAAAGCGCATACAGTGGCGCTTATCAAAGCATTTTGCCCACTTATCGTACGCGTTCTTTTTCAACTAGGTAGGCGAGTGTTTACCCGCACCGCCGGCCATTCTTTCCTTCATCCTCACAAGAAAATAGCATCACCCCCTCCTTTAATGGATACCTACCACTCCCTGATTTCGCAGACTTTCGATTTTCCCACCGACGAGTTTCACGTTGAAAATGACGAGCTGCGCTTCCACGATATTGACTTGATGGCCCTGGTAGAAAAGCACGGCACCCCGCTGCGCCTCACCTACCTCCCCAAAATCAGCAGCCAGATTCAGCGGGCCAAGGAGTGGTTCCGCCTGGGCATTGAGCAAACTGGCTACCAGGGCCGCTACTCCTACGCCTACTGCACCAAGGCCTCACACTTCAGCTTTGTGGTGGAGGAAGCCTTGAAAAACGGCGTCCACATCGAAACTTCCAGCTGGTTTGACACCAATATCATTCGGGCCATGTACCAGAAGGGCAGGGTCACGAAGGATACCTATATCATCTGCAACGGGTTCAAGACCGAAGAATACAAGCGGGAAATCACGGCCCTCATCAACGATGGGTTTGTGAACTGTATGCCTATTCTCGACTCGCCGAACGAGGTAGACTACTACCACGACAACGTGCGCGAAAAGTGCAATGTAGGTATGCGCCTGGCTTCCGACGAGGAACCACGCTTTCAGTTCTACACTTCGCGCCTGGGCATTCGCTACACCGACGCCGTGCCGCTCTACGAGCAGAAGATCAAGGATGATCCGCGCTTTGAGCTGACGATGCTGCACTACTTCATCAATACCGGCATCAAGGACACCAGCTACTACTGGTCGGAGCTGAGCCGCTTCGTGCACAAGTACTGCGAGTTGCGTAAGGTGTGCCCTACCCTCACCACCATCGACATTGGGGGCGGCTTACCCATTCAAACCAGCATTCAGAAGGAGTATGACTACCCCTACATGATTGCCGAAGTGCTGCGCACCATCAAGCGCATCTGCGAGGAAGAAGGCGTACCAGAGCCCGACATCTTCACCGAATTCGGTATTTTCACCGTGGGTGAGTCGGGCGCTACGATCTACAGCATTCTAGACGAGAAGCTGCAGAACGATAAGGAGCTCTGGTACATGATTGACGGCTCGTTTATCACCAACCTACCCGACACCTGGGCCCTCAACCAGCGCTTCATTATGCTGGCCCTGAATGGCTGGAACCGCTCGTACAAGAAAATTCAACTTGGTGGCCTCACCTGCGATTCGCAGGACTACTACAACGCCGAAAAACACATTTACCAGGTGTTTTTGCCGGAGCGCAAGCCCGCCCAAGACCCTAAGCCCCTGTATGTGGGCTTCTTCCACACCGGAGCTTACCAGGAGAGCTTGTCGGGGTACGGTGGCGTGAAGCACTGCCTAATTCCGGCACCGAAAATGGTTATTCTAGACCGCGCCGAGGATGGTACGCTCACGGACTACGTATTCGCAGAAGAGCAAAGTGGCGAGTCGATGATGCGCATTCTGGGCTACCAGAAGTAAGCCTCTGAAGGTAAGCCGAGCAACTGCCCCAAATTATCCCAGCCAATGGGGTAGTTTGGGGCAGTTTGCCGATCTGGGGGTAGTATTAATCGAAAGCCGAAGTCGACAGCTTGGACGCCGCAGGGGCTTCCTGTATCTTTACCGCTCTGAACCAGACCTTTCTTATCTTCAATGCCATGAAAAAAGTTCTACTATTTACCTGCGTCGCTTCGCTGGCTTTTAGTGCGTGCAACCGGAAGTCGCAGTGCCCCGCTTATTCTAGCACCAAAGAGGCCACTCGTATTTCTTCCACTATTTCCGCTAGCGCAGCTACCCCGGCCCCTCGTCAGTAGTACTCGTGGCGTTGCCAGACTATTCGGCTCCTTCTGCTATGCGGAAGGAGCCTTTTTATTTTCTGCTCCTGCCAGTACCATAGGCACTAAATAAGATTGTTGAGACGTTGTACAGTCAAAATGCTCCTAATCAGAGCAGCTGTCCAGTTTCCCCACTTTTATATTTTGTAATATTCAATGAGAAAGATTTTTATTTTCTCTTTGCTTAGCACGCTGGCTTTGGGCTCTTGCCGCACCAAATGTCCCGCTTACTCGGCTACTAAACCCGCTACTCAGGTAGCTACCGCCATTACGGCTAGTGCCGCTCTCACTACCCCTGAGCGACAGTAAAGAACACGCGTGGGCTCCCCCACGCAGTAGCGGAAGAATAGCGGCGGGGTGCTCGGCACCAAGGAAGCAAGCTAGGTTTATGAGAAGCTAGCACTGGTAGGAGGCACTGAAGAAGTTACTAAAGCAGACAATTTGGCACCTTCCTAGTAGCAGTTACATGTTACTGGCGGGCGGCTTTCTGTATCTAGTAGCGGTAGCCAAAATAAGGTCGGTAGCGGCGAGCAAGTCGCTACGTGGGGCTGGTAGGTGGTAGCTTCTGAGTAACCCACCAAGATTCCGCGTACGCCTACCCGAGCGCCGGCTTCCATGTCGCGGTACCGGTCGCCAATCATCCAGCTTTGGGCAGGATTAAGGTGAAACCGGGCCATGGCCTTCTCGATCATGAGGGAGCCTGGCTTGCGCGATAACGACTCTGACACGCTAGGATGGCCCGGGGCGAAATAGAAGGCATCTATCAGCCCTTGGCAGGCCTGCTGAAGCTTTTGATGGCACGCCTCTACCTCGGTGGCGGAATACAGTTGCTTGGCAATACCCGCTTGGTTAGTGACAACGATAAGATAGTAGCCAGCCTGCTTCAGTCGGGCTAGGCTCTCGGGTACGCCAGGCAGCACCACAAATTTCTCTACTTCCCACACGTAGTCTCCAATTTCGGCATTTAGTACACCGTCTCGGTCCAGAAATACCGCTTTATTGGGAGCATAAGTCATAAGGCAAGCAGAAAAGAAGGGTGAAAGGGAAGCGAAACTAGCTAAATAGCGGCGCCAAAGGTACGGGGTGCCTACCTTTGCACCCTGCTACTTCCTACCCTATCACCTCCTTACTTTTTCAAGAAATGACCATAGCCATTTTGGGCGGCGGCATTTCGGGCCTCACCTTGGCCTGGTACCTGCAGCGGGCCGGCGCCGACTACGACCTGTATGAAGCGGCCGCCCGGCCCGGAGGCACCGTGCGCACCGAACGCCACGGCGACTATTTGCTGGAAACAGGTCCCAATTCTCTTTTGCTCAGCCCCGAGCTGGATCAATTGCTACAGGGCTTGAACCTGACGAGCCAGATGCAAGACGCAGCGGCCGTCAGCCAAAACCGCTATGTGCTTAAGAATGGCAGCTACCAGAAGTTACCTGGTACGCCTCCGGCCCTACTCACGGGCAAGTTTTTCGGCCTGAAAACCAAGTTTAACCTATTGCGTGAGCTGACCCGCCCCGCAGCCCCCGCGGGTACGCCCGAAACACTGGCGGCCTTTTTCCGTCGTCGGTTTGGGTCGGAGGTAACGGACTACGCGCTCAACCCATTCATTGCTGGTATTTACGCCGGCGACCCGGAGCAGCTGCTGGTACAGCATACGTTTCCGCAACTGGCCGCCATGGAGCAGCAGCACGGTTCCGTGTTGCGTGGGCTCATGAAAAGCAAAGGCGGTGCCGGGCGCCGGCGCACCTTTACGCTGCACGGTGGCCTTCAAACGCTTACCGACACGCTGGCCCGGCAGCTACGGCGCGCTCACTTTAGCCACGGCATCACGGGGCTACACCGCCGCACTGATGATGGCCGGTGGGCGCTGGAAACTACTGGCGGCCCAGGCTTCCGCCTCTACGACCATGTAGTGCTGGCCCTACCCACGTATACGGCGGCCGACTTGCTGCGCCCCCAGTTTTCAGCGGCGGCTGAGGCTTTGGAGCAGGTACACTACCCGCCCATGACGGCTATCTACTCGGCGTACGACCGCGTGGCGGTGCAGCACCCACTCGATGGTTTTGGCGCCCTGCACCCCCGCGTAGAGCAGCCTTATGCCGCTGGTAGCATCTGGACTAGCTCCATCTTTCCTGACCGGGCCCCGGCCGGACAAGTGCTGTTCACGACCTTCGTGGGAGGCAGCCAGTACGAAGAGCAGGCCCGCCAGCCTGCCGAAACGCAGAAAGCAGCCGTGCACGCCGAACTAAGTCGGTTCTATGGCATTCAAGCTGCTCCTGTGTGGCAGTACCGCTACTACTGGGAGCGGGCTATTCCGCAGTTCGACCACCGGATTGGGCCTGCTCGGGCGGCGGTGGCAGCCTTGGCTGAACATGGCCTGCATGCCACGGCCAACTGGCAAGCCGGCGTGGGCGTCCCCGATTGCATTCGTCACGCTCAGCAGCTAGCCCAACAGCTCATGCGCTAGCACAGCCAGTATCTAAACCACGACCATCTTAGGCACCTACCAGATCGTGCGCGTAAGCAAACTTCTTGGGGTGGTCCTGTTGTTGGACTTCTGAGGGCCGAAGCAACGCTTGGTGGATAGCGGGCATCTATGCTATCCACGACGGCGTTTCTACCGTCCTTTGTACTCAGTACACTTCTTCTTATTCTTGCCTTTAGGGCTTCCGAAACTGACACTCTTGTTCAGGTTGCTGCGTGGGCACTTCCGCCAAACCCCTACCTTTGGCCCCATGAATGACGGGCTTGTCCTAATACCGACTTATAACGAGCGTGAGAACATAGAATTGATTCTCCGTAAGGTATTTTCCTTGCCCAAAGCCTTCGATGTGCTCATCATCGATGATGGCTCTCCCGACGGCACGGCAGCAATTGTGCGCGAGCTACTACCGGAGTTTGCGGGCCGGCTATTTCTAGAGGAGCGCACCGGCAAGCTTGGCTTGGGTACGGCCTATATCCACGGCTTCAACTGGGCCCTGGCCCGGGGCTATGAGTACGTGTTTGAGATGGACGCCGACTTTTCCCATAACCCCGACGACCTGATTCGCCTCTACGATACGTGTGCTCATCAGCACTACGACCTGGCCATTGGGTCGCGCTACATCCAGGGAGTAAACGTGGTCAACTGGCCTATGGACCGCGTGCTTATGTCTTGGTTTGCGTCGGCGTATGTGCGCTTTATTACGCGCATGCCCATTATGGATGCTACGGCGGGCTTTAAGTGCTACACGGCCCGCGTGCTGCGCACCATCCTGCAAAACCGGATTCAGTTTGTAGGGTACGCCTTCCAGATTGAAATGAAGTGGCTGGCTTACAAGTATGGCTTCCGGGTTAAAGAAGTGCCTATCATCTTCACCGACCGCACCCGAGGTGCTTCCAAAATGAGTAAGGGCATCTTCAAAGAAGCCTTCTTTGGAGTCGTGCAGTTGAAGGTTGCCAGTTGGTTCCGGCGCTTTGAGCGGACGGCACCCGAGCCCATAGTGACCGGCTCAACCGACCAGTTGTCAGCTACTTCCGCAACCCCATACCCCGAATCCCGGTAAGCGAGAAAGGCCAGCGGCTTACTTTTGAGAAAAGTCGCACATCTTTTCCGCTACGCATGGAAATAAGTCCGCTATTCTGGGTTGCCTTCAACGCATTCGTGCTGGCGCTACTGTTGCTAGACCTACTGGTATTCAACCGCAACGCCCACGTGGTGCGCATGCGCGAAGCCTTGGGCTGGAGCGTCTTCTGGATCATCCTGTCGCTGTCGTTCAATGCGTTGGTGTACCGCTGGCTGGGCAAGCAGGCAGCTATGGAGTTCCTCACGGGCTACCTCATTGAGAAGTCTTTGAGCGTTGACAATCTATTCGTCTTTCTGCTCATCTTCTCCTACTTCAAAGTTCCGCCCCAATACCAGCATAAGATCTTGTTCTGGGGCATTATTGGAGCACTGGTGCTACGCGCGGCCTTTATCCTGATTGGGGCGGCTCTGCTGGCCAAGTTCCACTTCCTGCTGTACTTCCTCGGGGCTTTCCTGGTGTATACTGGCGTGAAGATGGCCGCTAGTGCCGGCGAACCGGAAATAGACCCCGATAGCAACCCAGTGGTAAAGTTTCTGGGCCGCCACCTCCCCATTACTAGCCGCCTGCACGAGGGCAAGTTTTTTGTGCGTCAAGATGGCCTGCGCTACGCTACTCCGCTGTTTGTGGTACTGGTGATGGTAGAAACAACTGATGTTGTCTTTGCCGCCGACTCTATCCCCGCCATCCTGGCCGTCTCGCGCGACACATTTATTGTGTACACTTCCAATGTGTTTGCCCTGCTAGGTTTGCGGGCCCTGTATTTTGCCCTAGAGGGCCTGATGCGCCTGTTCCACTACCTGCACTATGGCCTGTCGCTTATTCTCATCTTCATTGGGGGCAAGCTGCTGGTATCAGAAATCTACCACGTATCTATGGGCTTATCCTTGGGTATCGTTGGGCTAATTCTGGCGGGGTCAGTAGGTCTGTCGCTTCTCTTCCCGAAGAAGCCGGAGGAAGAAACCTTTCCTAGAACGTCACGAGAATAGAGCATAAAAAAGGCCGGCTACTTAATGTAGCCGGCCTTTTTTACGTCATAGTTTAGTTGTTAGGCGGGGTAGCTGGCTGCGTGGGCGGTGCTCCCTGATTCACCCCCGCGTCGGGGGCAGCGGCGCCGCCTAGCAGGTCGATCAGGTTCAGGGGCTCGTATTGCGAGGAATCTGCCGCTACGGTTGTGCGGACGGTGTCGCGGGTAGCCCGCACGATGTATTTACGCGCCGGACCATTGAAGGCCACGAAATTTCCCAGCCCCTCGTACTCGCCCTGCGAAATGTAGCCCTTGCGGGCCATCAGCTGCGCAATAAGGCGGTGGAAATACCGGGCGCTACCCCGCATTTCGCCGTACTGGTTGAACCCGTTGCGGTAGTACTTCGGGCGGGGAATTATACTAGCCAAGAACAAACTCTCGGAGAGGTTTAGGTTGGCTGGCTGCTTGTCGAAGTAGAACTCGGCGGCTTCAGCAACCCCGTAAATTTTGGGCCCCATTCAATAATGTTCAAGTACACTTCCAGCATGCGCTCCTTCGAAGCCAAGCGCGTGTTTTCGATAATCCACACAATCAGGGCCTCTTCCACCTTGCGGACGATGGTCTTCTTGCGGGTGAGAAACACATTTTTCACCAGCTGCATAGAGATGGTACTACCGCCCCGGGCGAAGCGCCGCTCCTTGAAGTTCTGAATGGCCGACTTCACAAATGCCTTCTCCATGAACCCCCGGTGCGACATAAAGCGGGGGTCCTCCGCCGTCATGATGGCATACTTGAGGTAGTCGGCTACCTCATTGTAGGGCGTGAACTCCGGATTTGAGGAGCCCACCAGGAAGGTTTTCACCGAGTCGCCTTTGTCGTTATAGGCCGTGTAGGGGAACTCCTCGTTCAGCTTGTTCAGGTTCTCGCGCCCGAAGCGAGTAATACGGAACTTGGTACCGCGCAGCCCAGAGTTGAACCGCAGGCTGTCCAGCTTATTCATGTCTAGGTCGGCGCTGAGGCTGTACTTGAGCGTGCCTTCGCCCTGGGTGCCTTCCAAGGTTTCAAACATTCCTTCGGGTAGGGAGGCGAAGAAATCGTTGGTGGGAGTCTCGCTAGACTCCACGTTCAGCTTCACCTGCATACCCGCCATAAACTGGCTGCGGCTGGTAAGGCCATTGATTTCCTTGCCAATTACCCGCTGGTTTACGGGCAACCGGCGCACGGAAAACTCGGGGAAGAACTCCATCCGATTCAGCAGCACCCGTGTCCCTTTCTCCAAAGCAAAGGCATCTTGCCCTAGCCGAGCAACGAAGTCGATACCACCACGCGGAAAGCGCACGTCGCTATCGGAGAGCTTGGGGTGGTTTACGATGAAGTTCGCCGCCGACGCGGTGCCTTTCACGGTTAGCTCGTCGTCGCTGAAGTCTTTGCCCGTTAGGCTCACCCGCACGGTGTCAAACTGCACCCGGGCTCCGTACCGGCGCTGCACGTAGGGCAATACCACGGGGCGGCGGTCGAGGGCGAATATCTGCGCATCTACCTCGTAGTCGCCGGCGTCAATGCGCCCCAGCACTCCCACGCGGTTCCGAACCGAGTCGATAACCGCCGTCAGTTGCCCTTTAATATCCCCGTCCTCAATAGCCAGCTCGGGCATTGTGAGCGTAGCCGTGTGGCGTGGGCTCCGGTAGGTGATAAGAAAATTACGAAAATCAGCCTCACCCGGCACGTTATCGAAGGTTGCCTCGAGTAGTTGATTTGCTAACAGACCGTAGTTAGTGCCTTTGGTAGTATCGCGCTTCACTACTGGCTGGCCTTTCTTCCTTTTGTAGAGGAAAGAGTAGTTGTCGGTGCCACTGGCCGTCTTGCGGGCTGTGAGGCTGGCATTGTCGATTTCCAGGTTGCTAAACACCGGACGGCCCGCAAACAAGCTGCGCACGCTCAGGGAAGCCCGCACGGTTTGGGCCCGTAGCAGGGTATCCGTTGTGAGGGCCGTGGGCACCACGCTTACCCCGTCTAGCTGCACCGTATTTAGGTCGGTGAAGCGGGCGGGGCCCAAGGAGAGAGTCACGGGGAATTTACGCTCTACCTTGGCTTTTACTTGCAGCAAGGCGTAGTTCAGCAGCTGTTGCCGCTTGAGCAAAAATATACCAAGGCCCACGGCGAGCAGCACCGCAAGGATGCCAAGGCCGATGCCAATTTTTCGTTTCGTAGCTGGAGTCACGCGAACAGTCAGGAGGAAGGAAACTGCGGCCGGTCCGTACCAGATTCGTGCCGAACCCGCCGCCGCTCAGTAGCAAAGGTAACGAAAAAGGCTCGCGCCTCGACGGCGGGCGCAATGCCATTCCGTACCTTTGGCCCGCCCTGACTAACCTTGCTACTGCCCATGTCGTCTGCTGCCGATTACGCTTTGCTCACTCCACTTACCGCCGTTTCGCCCCTGGATGGGCGCTACCGTCGCGGCACTACTCCCCTAGCGCCTTACTTTTCTGAGCTTGCGCTTATCCGCTACCGAGTGCTGGTGGAGGTCGAATATTTCATTGCTCTGTGCGAATTGCCCCTCCCCCAGCTGGCAGGTGTCGACGCCAACGTGTTTGAGCAACTACGCAGCATCTATAAAGACTTCTCAGTGGCCGATGCCGAAGCGGTAAAAGCCCATGAGCGCGTAACCAACCACGATGTGAAGGCTGTGGAATATTTCTTGCGCGACCAATTTACGGCCCTGGGCCTAGGTCAGCATCTGGAGTTTATTCACTTCGGCCTCACGTCCCAGGACATCAACAACACGGCCATTCCGCTTAGCCTCCAGCATGCCCTGGTTCATACGCTGCTGCCAGCCTACGCTCAGGTGCGTAACAACTTGGCCACGCGCGCTCAGGACTGGGCCACCGTGCCCATGCTGGCGCGCACGCATGGGCAGCCAGCTTCTCCTACCCGCCTAGGTAAGGAGGTAGCCGTATTTGTAGCTCGCCTTGATGCCCAGGTAGAACTACTGGCTCAAGTGCCCTTCGGAGCAAAGTTTGGTGGGGCTACTGGCAATTTCAACGCCCACCATGTGGCCTACCCTGGTACCGACTGGCACGCTTTTGCCCAGCAGTTCGTGGAAGGCCGCTTAGGTTTGAAGCGCAGCCATCCTACCACCCAAATTGAGCACTACGACCACTTGGCGGCCCTGTGCGACGGCCTCAAGCGCCTCAACACCATCCTCATCGACTTGGCCCGCGACGTGTGGCAGTATATTTCCCTGGGCTACTTCCGTCAGACCATTAAGGCTGGTGAGGTGGGGTCTTCGGCCATGCCTCACAAGGTGAACCCCATTGATTTTGAAAATGCTGAGGGCAACCTGGGATTGGCCAACGCTATACTGGAGCACTTATCGGCCAAGCTGCCAATCAGCCGCCTTCAGCGCGACCTCACCGATTCTACCGTACTGCGCAACTTGGGTGTACCGCTCGGCCACACACTCATTGCCCTGCAAGCCTTGCAGCGCGGCCTTGATAAGCTGGCCCTTGACGAAGAAGCTCTGCGCCGCGACCTAGATGCCAACTGGCCGGTAGTGGCCGAGGCCATTCAGACGGTGCTGCGCCGCGAAAACTACCCCGATCCGTACAACGCGCTCAAAGCCCTGACGCGTACCCACGGCCCCATCACCGAGCAGACTATCCGTGAGTTCATTGATACGCTAGAAGTAAGCGAAGAAGTGAAAACCGAACTGAGGGCCATTTCTCCTACCAGCTACGTAGGAGTATAGCTCCACCCGAGCGGAATAGCTGCCGCTCTGCTACTGCCTAAAGCCCGGTCTGGCCTGTTGCCGGATCGGGCTTTTTTCAGTCGTGCTCCTCCCACTTGCTCCTATCTTCTACCTTTGAGCTTGTAATTTCATTCTTGCATGGCTTCTCTCGCCGGTATTACCGTTCATCCAGACTGCCGCCACTTCCGTGGCGATATTCCTTGCCGCCCCAATAAAGAGCATGGCTACCAGTGCGCCAACTGCCCGGTGTATGCACCCATCCAACAGCGCATTCTCATTATTAAGTTGGGGGCTATTGGCGACGTGATTCGGACAACCCCCCTTTTGCGGCGGTTGCGGCAGGAGTATCCGATGGGCAAGATTACCTGGCTTACACTCACGCCCGCCATCCTACCGCAAGGTGAGATTGACGAAGTCCTAAAGTTAGATTTACCGGCCGTACTGCATCTACAGCAACGGGAGTTCGATATTCTGCTCAACCTTGATAAGGACAAGGAAGCCTGTGCCTTGCACGACTCCATTCGGGCTACCCAAAAATTTGGCTACACCCTGCACCCCCAGTACGGCGTGGCCTGGCCCAGCAATGCCCTAGCCGACCACAAGTACCTCACGGGCGTATTTGACCAGCTAAGCCTGCAAAACCAAAAGCCTTATGTGCAGGAGATATTTGAACTGTGCGGCTTTGAGTTCCGGGGCGAAGAGTACGTATTCGACACGCACGAAGACAAAGGCTACGACTGGAGCCACCTCCCTACCATGCCCCGCGCATTGGGCTGAACACCGGCTGCGGCGACCGGTGGACTACCCGCCTGTGGTCAGATGACCAGTGGACTCGACTGATTCAGCAATTGCAGGCCGCGGGCTACGCGCCCGTGCTACTAGGCGGAGAGGCAGAAGACGAACGGAATCGGCGTTTGCATGCAGCCACCGGCGCGGCATACTTGGGCACGTTCCCTTTGGCGCAGTTCATCAACCTGATGTACCAGATGGATGGCATTGTGACCCAAGTAACCATGGCTATGCACATCAGCATCGCGCTACGCAAGCCTACCATCCTGATGAATAATATCTTTAACCCGTACGAGTTTGACCTCTACGACCGCGGCCAACTGGTACAACCCGACCGGCAGTGCGTGTGCTTCTACCGGGGCTCTTGCAAGCTAGGAACTAGCTGCATGGAAGACTTACCGGCTGAAAAGGTATTCGCAGCCGTGCAAGCTAGCGTGCCGATAGCCATTGGGTAGCAAGTTCTAAGGGGTAGCTAGCGGGTACAACCAGCTTATCCCAAGGCACCAACGGGAACAGCGTCTGCCGCCGTTACCATTATTAGTACAGCTTGGGTACCTTGCCCAGGTGCTGATGTGAGGTTGAGGTCTGCATTGAGAACTCGGGCCCGAGCCCTAATACCGGCCAGTCCCATTCCAGTTGATTTGCCTTGCCCCTCTGGCTGGAGCGCGAAACCGCGTCCATCATCGCTCATGCGTAGTTTTAGCACGCCCGCTACCGTGGTAATATCCAGCGTCAGGTGGTGGGCTTGGGCATGCTTAAGCGTGTTGGCAAAGAACTCCTGCACGATGCGGTACAGGGCCAGTTGTGCGCTAACCTCCCACGTTTCCACGCTAGCATCTACTTGCAGATGCACGAGCATTCCCGTGGCTTCTAAGCGCGTAGCGAGCATTGTAACGGCACGGCGAAACCCAAACCGCACCAGCATTGCCGGCGAAATATCACGCACAATGTGGCGCATGTTCTGCACCGTTTCTCCCACTATTTGGCTGGCCTGCTGGGCCATTTCCTGCGCCTGGGGGCTGGCGGCATTAGAACGCAGTTGGTTGATTATTAGCTGTGCAGCAGCCAGTGCCCCACCTATTTCATCGTGCAGGTCTTGGGCAATTCGCTCCCGTTCGGTTTCCTGAGAGGCAACTACCAAGCCTAGCATTGCTTGCTGGTGTTCTAACTCCTGCTGCTGCAGGTTTACCTGCATAGCATGCGCCTTCTTTTGGTAAACCACTATAAAAACAACGATTGCCACTGCTAGCAGCAGCATCACACTAATGCCTGTGAACAATAACCAAGCGAATTCTACTTCCGTGGGCTTATCCACAAGCCATATGCATAGGTACTATACAACAACATGGTTAATACTCCGTGCAACGCCCATATCTGGTAGGACAGTTGCTGAGAATATTTGATGCTGAAGTTGGCAAACGTGTATATCAGAAAATTTCCGGCAAAAAAGATCAGCAAAGCCGTCGAAATCCAAAATACAGGGTCCTTCCATATGTAAAATACCCGCATTTCTTTAAAGGAAGTATAATAATATAGCAGCACTAATCCTATTACCAGAACGCTTTCCACTGAGCGCCCAATATTATCCACATTATCAGGCTGCCCTAGTCGTCCTATTTCTTCGATAGTCAGCATTCCTATCATTGTAGCTACTACTACCCATCTAACTTTAGCAGCACGTTATTTTTTATGATGAGGCTATACATCCACACGAGCAGGGCAAACTCAACTCCGATGTATATCGGCCACATAAATAAATTAGATACATGCAGTAGCCAATACACTCGGGATACTAGTTCTGTAAGCAGCGCAAAAAATGTCAGTAAGGCTAGTGGGCGCAGGTTAGCAGGTAGGTGTTTCCATTTTACCGCCCCGACAACGGCTGCTGCTATTTCCGGCACTATTACTAGAAATATAATTACCTGCTCAGTAGTGAAGCCCATGCATGAAGTGTGAGTACAGCAAGGGGTTCAAGCTCTAACTAGCCTTGCTCAGGAATTCGAAACGCTTTACTCTGCTTGAGCTATTAGCAGGTACGAGGACATGGAGAGCTCAAATCATAGTACCCCTCATCGTCTATGCTGTTGGCTTCGCCCAACTTGGTAGCGTGCAACACTAGCCCGAAAGCGTAGCAAGGCAGCGTAGACGCCTTCTGGCTATTGCCAAGCCCATAGTAGTGATGCAGACCATAGATAATGTGAACAGACAGCTTTTCCTTGGCTAGTCCGAGTGTCGCTACGAACTCTTGGACAGAGTAGTTATACCCGTGTAGAAAGCCATACCGAATGCTAAACACCTCGGCGCCCACGGCACCGTTCCTGCTTATCCAGTTGTACTTCCACAGACCCGTCAAGGATTCCGGTAATTCTTCACTGGGCATATCTAGCGCTTCGCTTTCCTTACTTGGAGTATAAATGCTGGTGGCCTCGCAATACGGAGTTACTCTCTCCCCTGCAGAATCTACCCCGAATAGCAGCAAGCAAAATTGTTTTTCTTCTTTATTTTTTAATCCGAACCTGATTTTAATAGTAGCAATACCTGGCGTAGAAAGCAGATAGGAAATGGTAGAAAAAGAAATTATTCCACCTACTTGAAAAGTATCGCCTTCTACAAAGCACTCTAGCTGTTCCGAATTATCTTCTTGCTGGGCCCAATTGGCTACCAGCCTAGCATACTCTGCATCCGAAATAAACTTCGCTTTTTCTTTAATCAGATTTACTTGGTCTTGCATACAAAGGAATTTAGGAGACCAAGGTACATAATCCATTCCCTACAATGTGCTACCGATCTGGCATCTAGCATATGTAAAGAAGACGGCTATGCCGGCGTTTTTAGCTAGGAAAAGTAGCTACAGTAATAAGCAACAGTTCTTTTCTAAGCAAACTACATAGTAAGCTAGCGCGCAACCTCTTTCAACGCTTTCACCATCTCGCCCCAGGAAAAATCCTTTTTTCGAGCCCATACACCGGCTGTAAATTCAGCTTCGCGCTGATGCTCGTAGAAATCTACCAAGGCATCCGCTATGGCTTTGGCCGTTGGTGGCACTACGTAGCCCACCTCACCGTTCGGAATTAGCTCGGCTAGTCCGCCCACATCGGTTACTAGCATAGGACGGCTGAAGTGGTAGGCAATCTGGGAAACACCGCTTTGTGTGGCATTTTTATAGGGCTGCACTACTATATCGGCGGCGCAGAAGTAATCCACCACCTTCTCATTTGGGATAAAGTCCGTTGCGCGCACCAAGCGGCCTTCCAACTGGTGCTGGCGTATCAACGCTTCATACGGAGTTGCGTCTTCATAATATTCGCCCGCAATAATGAGTTTGACGGGTAGTCTCGCTAAGCGCTCATCCGCAAAGGCTTCAAGGAGAATATCTAGCCCTTTGTAAGCCCGAATGAAACCGAAGAACAGCAGGTATGCATACTTCGGATCAAGCCCCAAGGCTTGCAAAGCTCCTTGTTTAGGTTTGAGCGGCCCAAAATTATCGTAGAGTGGGTGCGGGCGGTACTGGGCCGGCTGTCGGAAGTGCAACCGCCGTAAATCGGCCAGCACAGAGCGGCTCATGGTCACGAAACCGTGGCAGGCCGAGAGAAAGTACTTGGTCAGGGGCCGGTCGCCAGGGCGCTTTTCGTGGGGAATGACGTTGTCAGTAATTGCCACTACGCGCGTGTGGCGGTTGCGGCGGACCAGCCGCGCTACCACACCCAGGGCTGGGCCCATAAATGGCAACCAGAAGCGGAAAATCACTAAATCGGGCCGTTCTCGGCGCAGCCGGTTTCCTACCGCGTACCAGCTCAGCGGGTTCACAGAGTTCAGGCTCACCTCAATACGGAGGTCGGTGGGCCCGGGCTCGGTGCTGAATTGGGTTTGACCAGGGAAAAGGAAATTCGGATACTGCAACGAGAACGTAACTAACCGTACCTCGTCGCCTTCCTCTTGGAAGGCCCGGGCCAGCCGCTCATTGTAGGTTGCTAGACCGCCCCGGAGCGGATAGGCTGGTCCGATAATAACGACTTTCATAGTGGCTTCGTGCTAAAACCGGCCTGCTGCCAGAAGCAAAGCACCGAAGTAGCTTTACAATAGGCAACCCGCGGCTATGGGTCATTTTAGATTCAACCGGTCGCGAATGAGGTAGTCGTTTCGGTTCGATCCGCTGAGCTGCACCATTTCGGCTAGAAACCCTGCCAGGAACAGCTGTACGCCAATAATAACGGCTACTAGCGCTAAAAAGAATAGGGGCTGGGCTGTTACGTCGCGGGCGTGCAAGTTTTGGTGGGCAAGCCATACTTTCTCGCTTACCAGCCACAGGGTAATCAGCATCCCCACAATAAATGATAAGGACCCGAGAGTGCCGAAAAAGTGCATAGGACGCCGCCGGAACCGACTCACGAACGTGATGCTCATCAAGTCGAGGAAGCCGTACACGAACCGCTCGAGCCCAAACTTTGTGGTGCCGTACTTACGCTCCTGATGTTGCACCACCTTCTCGCCAATCTTGCGGAAGCCGGCCCATTTGGCAATGACAGGAATATAGCGGTGCATTTCCCCATACACCTCCACGCTCTTCACTACGCGGCTATCGTAAGCTTTCAGGCCACAGTTGAAGTCGTGCAGCTGAATACCAGAAATCCAGCGCGTCACTCCGTTAAACAGCTTCGTAGGAATTGTTTTGCTCAGAGGATCGTAGCGCTTCTTCTTCCACCCGCTTACCAAATCCAGATTATCCTGGGTAATCATGCGGTAAAGTTCGGGCAGTTCTTCGGGCGAATCTTGCAGATCAGCATCCATGGTGCATACCACGCGGCCCGTCGTTTCCCGAAAGCCTACGTTCAACGCCGCCGACTTTCCATAATTCCGATTGAAGCGAATACCGCGCAGGTGGGTGTCTGTACTGGCTAATTCCTCAATTACGTCCCAGGAGTCATCCGTGGAGCCATCGTCAATTAGAATTACTTCGTACGTCAACCCATGCTGGCTAAGCACGCGGTTGATCCAACGCGTCAGCTCTGGTAGCGACTCGGCTTCGTTGAGCAAGGGAATAACAATAGACAGCTCAACGGGAAAATGGTGCGGCAGACGCTTACTCAAATTCGGGGCGGGTGTGTTTGGTAAAAGCAGAAATAGCTAAGGTGAGGAAGAACCCCAATAACAGAGCCCCCAGAGCGCCAAATACAATGGAAATAGGGCCTGTACTATACTTAGCAATGGAAGCAATTGCCTGATCAACTTGGGCGCCTTCCATTCCGCGGTCTTCCAGCCGGCTGCGCGTAAGCTCCATGACCCGGTTCATATAGTCAGGGTCTACAAACTTCAGGTAAAGAAAACTAAAAAAGCTGCTTAGCAAGCCCGCCACAGCCGCTAAAACGGCTCCAATACCGAGGCCTTCTCCGTACGACATGAAGCCTCCATTTAGCTGCTTGAATCTTTTATGCGCTAGCACAATACCCACGCCAAGGACAACTCCACTCAACCAACGCAAGGGCGTTTCTGGGTCGCTGATCAATGCCAACTGCAAAAAGGAAACGGCCGTAATGACCAGCCCTGTAATCAATCCGTACCGGAGCCCAACGGTGGTGGGGCTAACTGAAGTAGTTGTGCTGGTCATAGCAGGTAGCAGTGAAGTGCGTAATAGGTAGCGGAAGGTAAATTATTTCCGCAAAAACACTCCTCCTGGAATAGCTAGGATAAAGCCAAGCACGAATTTTTTCAGGAACTCATCCTGCGCGAAGGCTTCAGGAGTGCGCGCAAGGTTGCGCAAGGTTGCCTCATATTGCTGCTTGCCGTTGGCTTCTTTGAAGTACATGTCCTTGGCATTTGCGAGCAACTGGCGCATCTCAGCCAGATGGCTCGCAATAGGCTCCGGGCCGGTTACGCGAGCAAAGGTATACAGGCCCAGCGCCGCCACGACAGCACTAATACCCGCTGTGGCTATCCCTACTCCTAACGACTTCCAAAGTCCTGGGCCATTCGTGTAATAGCGCCGCAGCAACACTTGGCTTACCACAGCAGCAATGGCTGGAAAAAATTGGGACAGGGTCCGCTTAGGACCGTAGGGATTGTTGCCGGTTACATGCAGGAACAGTACCCAAGCAATGCACAATAAGCCAGCACTGACGCCGCATACTACAGCAGTGCGCAATACAGGACTGGGGGAAGACGCAGATTTCAATTGCAGAAAGCTAATGAGCCAGCAAGATACAAGGTCTTTAGGCAACCTACGCCGCTTGGGCAACCGACGCCACCTTCTGCCGGCCACGCACGCGTAGTAAAATTCCTTCCGCTAACAAACATAACAGCGCGCCAAGCAAACAGTAGCGCCATAGTGGTACTCCTACCCGGGTTGCCTTATACTGAGCTGCTACTGATTGTCCTCCACCCGTTTCGTACACTCGAATGTTGGGCCTGTTTGGACCTATCAACTGCTTTAACTCGGCCGCTGAATAACTGGTTAAGTCAGATTCGTGTTTATCAAAATTGAAGGCCATTTTTAGCACAGGCTGGCCAGCTCGCGTGAGCGTGTAAAATCCTGGGGTGCGCATGCCCGGCGGTATATCCAGCACTACGCGGGCACCTTGTACGCGTTGGCTTGGGATGTACTCTGCACTGTCGCTAGTAAGTTTGAAAATGCTTTCTTCTCCTGTACTTATCGCATCTGGTAGGCGCACAGACAGCGTGCGTTGGTTCAATCGGTACGCAGGTTGCTGTTCTTGCTGGTAGCTCTGCATAGCCAGTCTATACATGACAGGCACAAATAAGGCATGCCGAGTAAAGTCAGAATACCCATTGCTGAAGGGTGACGCAAACAGGTATACTACCCCTTTTCCGCTGCTAAAACCCGCCAGAAAATCGTCACCATCTCGCAGCCGCAGAATTTCCGTACCAGAACGTGACCAACTAAGTACTGGAGCTGCCTTTGGCATAACCGCCGGTCGGTTCTGCCCAGCAAATACATCTTGGAAGAAAGGATTCTGTCGGTTAGGGGCCGCAACATCCCGAAGCGGAGGTACCCCGCCCTTCGTAGGCTCCCACTGTACGGCACCTACCCCAATAGTTCGGAATAAAGCCGTGTATGAATCGTGTGAAGCGGTAGCGGCCGGTACAATTACAATGGTAGCGCCACGCTGTACCGCTTCTTGAATTTTCTCACGCAGTCCAGCAGAAACCTCTGTTGCTTCTCGTAACAGAATAAGGTTTGCTCGCTCTAAGCCACGGTAATCTCCTGTTCTCGGAGCTAAATGCTGATAAGTAAATAGCGGCTCATTATTGTAGAGCTGTGCCATTAGCCCCTCATTTGCTACCTCCACAACTCGAATTTGAGCAGCAGGCTGCAACGTGAAATAATATGTGTTATCGAAATCAACAGGCGAGTCTTCTACTTCTACCCTGCACTCCTGTAACCACTTATCAGTTAGCCGCACCTTCACCATTGATGTTGTGGTTTGGTGAGCTGGTACCGGTACTCGAAACACTGCTGCCTGCTGCTTGCCTACAAAAACCTTCACAGGACAGTCAGTAGATGTCTGGGCTCCACCGTTGCGCAATCGTACCCGCAAGGTTATATCCGTATTAGCTCGAACAAAAGCATCATCCAACCATACGCTGTCCACAAAGACGTTTGCCGTCGCTTTCCCAGCTAATGGCACTAAGAAGACTTGCTGACTCGAATCAAGAGATGTGAGTTGCTGCTGTGAAAAGTTGTTCTTCTGAAAATCGGAGAAAAGAAACAATGGCCCATTGGTGCGAGCAGCTTGGTCAAGTCCCTGGCTCAGCTGAGCATTCACGCTTAGATTCTGCCCTGTAATCTGGATAGCCTGAACGGCAGCACGATAAGCCTCGCCAGAACCAACGCCTTGTTTATTCCCTACTAGCGCGAATCTAGCTCCCGATGAGAAAGCTAGAGGAAGTTCACTTGCTTCCTGAATAGCATCTTCTACAAGCAGATGGTCACTAACACCTACTTGCTGCATGCTAGCGCTATTATCAACCAATACATTCACTGCCCCTTGTTGACTACGCTGTTCTGGAGCAGGAATGAAAGGCTGAGCGAATAGAAAGACTAGGAATGAGATAAAGCTAACTCTGGCGAGCAGCACTAACAGATGCTTAAGCTTTCTCTGCCGAGCAGTAACCAACTTCACCTCTCGTATAAACTCAACGTTGGTAAAGAGAATGCGTTGGGGCCGCCGTAATTCAAATAAATGAATAGCTATAGGAATGCTGATTGCTAACAGCCCAACCAAAAACCACGGATATGTGAAGCTCATCTAAAGAGAGGTAAGTCTAGGCAAAGAGACACAATTTCTCTTTCCAAAACGCATAAGTCCTCAACTCAGTGCTACGCTAAGAGCTGTTTTCTAATAAAACAGACACTGCACATCTGTACACGAATTACAACAAGCTACTGTAACGCTAATACTTTAGACTATAACGTGCTGATTAGCCAGTGCGCGTGATAAAACTGGAGCCTCCCGGCTAGGAAGGCCCTAAACGGGACGAGCCCCCGGCGCATCCCCCTCCTCC
>NZ_JZIR02000269.1:0-944 GCF_000961955.2 Hymenobacter sp. AT01-02 | reverse complement strand
AATTATTCGTTTTTCAGCAATTTGCAGTAGCACTGGCCCGCGCTGCCGCCGAAGGTGTCGCTGCCGACGGTGGGTTAAACTATGAATACGATCCAGCCCAGCAACACATGGTAGCCGAAAAGCACTGGTGGGTGCAGGCCGAGGCCATGGTTGGTTTTCTTAATGCGTTTGAGTTGACGAAAGAGGAGCAGTTTTACGACTACTTCCTGACTACCTGGAAATTTACGCAACGCCATCTCATCGACCACGAACACGGTGAATGGCAATGGGGCATCAACGCCGACCACAGCGTGATGCCAGGACAGGATAAAGCCGGCCTGTGGAAATGCCCCTACCACAACAGCCGCGCCTGTCTGGAGATTCTGAAGCGGCTGGCAAACATGCTTTCATCAACACCTAAGTAGGTAAGTGTTGCCGTTCCTTTAAAACCAGGCGTACAAGTTTATTTCGTTACCGCCAGGGCTATTCTTGTCCCATATAGGTAGTGCGCCCCACCGTGTAGCTCAGATGACCAACCTGTGTGCTAGCAAACAGGTCAAAGTTGACGGTATTATGTATAGGGGCTGCTCGTGTTGAATTGAATGCTAATATGAATGGCAAGAAGTTACCTTGTCTTCTTGCTCACACATATCGCTGCTTAAGTTGATAACTGATGGTGTAAGCCAGAGAACTTGAACGTATCAAACGATGAGCGATACGGAATGGTGTTGACTGAACAACGAAGGATAGATTATATCTAAAATAAATGAGTTTTATGCCTACAAAAAGCTAAAATAGTATCATGTTTTAATTTGGTTATTTGTCTGTCATGCATATGAATATGATAAGGGTATGATATACCATATACCTGTTTGACTTTATTTATACTGAAGAGAATAACGCATGGTTCTATTATCTGGAGATAGGCTGTCATTGATGTGCAGAGGCCATAATTGACCTGAAAT
>NZ_JZIR02000268.1:0-548 GCF_000961955.2 Hymenobacter sp. AT01-02 | reverse complement strand
TGGGACTTGCGCCCGAGGAGGAGATGCCCCTACCAATAAAGTCGTTTGCTGGCTAAAAAATAGGATTTGCGAAGTAGTGCAAAGAGAAAGTGCAGCGAATCACTTTCTAGGGTTTATCCCTTAACATAAGATTCGTTATTATTGATTTGTGTGCCCAATACCATTTTCGAGTGTAACGCAGAATTTGTATTATTCCTCTGTCTTAATCGCTGTGTAGCGAATTTTAATTGACCAAGTAGCGGGAGCGCTACTTAGGAACGTGGCTAGTAGGACCAGGGTTTGTCGCCTAACAGTAACAGAGCCGAACTCAAAGCCACAGGAGCAGGCTACCGTACGCTTATTCTACCGTGAAGGACACCGGTTGGTCGTGTGGTTGGCGCAACAGGTGTTGCTGCGCTAAGTAGCTCATCCAAGCCTGGACCCGCCCAGAGAGAGAGCACCGATACATGTTAGCAGAGTTACAGAACTTGCGCGGGAAGCCCAACGTGGTCTGAAAGTGCAGTTCCAGCAGCTTCACCAAAGCATACACCTCCCGGTTGTCTGTTCTC
>NZ_JZIR02000267.1:0-2070 GCF_000961955.2 Hymenobacter sp. AT01-02 | reverse complement strand
GGCTTTCCGGTGGTAGCCCCTGGTCGACCCGCTCGTTTATCCTTTGTACCAACCGTTTAACCAAGGCCACTCACCCGTCCCGCGCAGTGCCAGTAAAAGATTGAAGTATGAAGCTATATAGAATAATTATATTTATGTTATTGATAACAAGCGTTACAACCTGTAAAAACACCGATACTGTCGAAAGCAGATTGGCTGGATCTGAGCCTGGTAAATATTGGGATTTAATTTACAAAGGTGATTCAATACCAACTAAAACTTTGCTAAATCCCGATCCAGAGTATTGTATCTTTTTAAAAAAACCTAACAAGATAGTTCATTATCAATATGAGGATCCATTTAAAGTTATTGACAGAGGGTGTTTTACTGATGTAAAATTTAATCCAGATACCTTCGCCATTAAAAATGATAGTATCGTAAATTTCTTAGGAGATGATTATCATATTAAGCTATTAACAGATGATAGCATGATTTTGAAACGCTGTTGGACTAGCGGGTTGCATAAAGGCTTGTGTATGTTTTATATGTACAAAAAGAGTAGAATTCAGGACAAGAAAATATTCGTTTGCAAATACTGACGTAAGGGGAAAGCCTATAACCGGTATGTTAGCAACTTACTCCCTGCGGCCGGTGCGGTAAGCCTCTCGCTTCCCAAGTGGTGTACGTGCTACGTAGCGATTCACGAGTGGTGGCCGTCATGCTTATTTCACCCTGCTGTTTTACCTTACGCGACACACGATGCGCAAATCAATACACGGTTAGCCCGTATCTCTTCAATACTATGCACGTGAAGAAATCACTCCTTCTCATCGCTTGTGCCTTGCTCTCCTATTGTACCAAAGACGAGAATACGTCTACGAGCAATATAAAAGTCCTCGATGGCTATTTACTGCACAACAGTTCTGCCGACACATATTTATATTTTATCAAAACAGATACAATAGTATGTAATGGGAAAATACAAATAAAGAATTCTAAAGCGTTTCGGTTTGATGCAAACGTGAGAACAACTAAAGACGTTTATTTCCTGCAAGGGGATACTTTATTTGGCAGGATAAATTATCCGGGTACGCGGTACAGAAACTTGATAATAGCTCCTGCTCGCATTATCTGCGAAATGGATCCTGAAGACATGAAATGGTTTTCCTCTGTAATTATCAACCACATAGACACGTGTGGCTTTATCAGTAGTGAAAACCAAGTGACGTTCACGTATCCTGTGGTTGACGTGCTCAAAATCAGTCCGCTTCCATGTAATGGTCGAGTGTAGGTTGGTACCTACTTCTGCGCCCTGGTCGTGTTACGTCTAACAACCACTGCCGTAAGCTGCCTACACTGGCTTACGGGGCTTGCCGTAGCCACGCGCCAGCAGCTAGTTCATCCTCGAATATACGATAGGTCACGTCGCCTTCGTGGGCATCATTGAGCACGAGGTGGGCGGAGAGGCGGGCGAAGACGTCATGGGGTAATAAGACCGCCACGAGCCGCTCGTGATGGCTACTGGGAGCAGCCTCTTGCCACCGCGCCCGGACATACGCTTGCTCCTGCTCGGTGAAGGGGGCCAAGGCGCGCTGATCGGAAAGCACCTTATGCCACCCACGGCGCTGCAGCAGATGACTCAGGTGGGTGAGCAAGGCCTGGAATTCGCTGAACACCCGTTTACCGGGTTTGTAGTGGACGATGGCATACCCTTGGGTATGCTCACTGAGCCGGCCAACGGGGTTTTCGAAGTAAATGGAGTGTGAGGTAAGCGGCATTGGGAAAGAAGGCGTGAAACCGGTTACGAAACAAGAAAGCGCGTAGTTTGCCATGGCATCCAGCCAGCCTTCTCGGGACGTTCAACGTTTCGTTTAACGCAAGGCATCGAACAACATAAGCAAGGGAAGTTACACGTGTGATCCAGCTGTTATAGGCTCAGCAACCGTTGGATTCAAGCATCAATTTGTACCCGACGCCCCGGATATTCACAATTTGTACCTGCTCGTCAGCCGTCAGGTAGCGGCGCAACCGGGTAATGTATACATCCAAAACTACGGCACCGGCCCACCAAGCCTCCGTCGCGGAGCCCGC
>NZ_JZIR02000266.1:0-997 GCF_000961955.2 Hymenobacter sp. AT01-02 | reverse complement strand
AAGTGTTTGATGCCGTGCGCGACGAAGCCGGGCCATATCGGTGGATTCCGCTGGACCCTGGTCAATGAGCAAGCAGGCACGCTCAATACGACACTAACTTAGTGGGGCAGCGCCTATTGAGCCTCAACCCCGGCGTAGTTGAGACCGGCATTTTTGAGCGCTTCGTGCAGGTCGTGGAAAGCGGCCAACCGCATGCGTACGAGCAGGAGTACCGCCACGAGCAGTACGACGGCTGGTTTGAGCAGTCGGTAGTGCGCCTGGGCGATGGGGTCGTGAGTACAACTACTGACATTACCGCCCGCAAGCAGGCGGAGGCGGCCCTGCGGCACTCCGAAGAGCGGTTTCGCGCGTTAGTAACCCAGGCCGCTGTAGGTATCGCCGAAACGGAAGAGGAACGCTTTACCTACGTCAACGACCGTTTTTGTGCCATAACCGGCTACCCTCGCGCTGAGCTGATAGGGAAGCTGGTCAGTGACATCACGCATCCTGATGATGCGGCGCGCGACTTACACTTGCTGCGGCACCTCTACGCCACGGGCGAGCCGTTTACGGTCGACAAGCGCTACGTGCGTCCCGATGGCTCGCCGGTGTGGACCCTAGCTAGCGTGACCTCCCTCCATAGCATCCCGGACCACCCTAACCGGGGCTTTGCTGCTTGTATTGATGTCACTGACCGCAAGTGGGCCGAACAGGAGTTGCAGGCCGCTCATGCGCGCACAATCGACATCCTGGAAAGCACTACTGATGCCTTCTATGCCCTGGATGCCGAGTTTCACTTCACCTACGTCAACCAGCGGGCGGCCCGGCTCTGGGGGCGTAACCCCGAGGCACTGCTGGGACGACACTATTGGACGGAGTTTCCCTCGGCCGTGGGCAGCGAATCATACAAGAAACACTACCAGGTGCAGCAAGAAGGCCGGCCCGTGCAGTACGAAACCGTATCGCCGCTGCTTGGCACTTGGATTGACGTTAACATTTATCCTGGGCAGCAGGGCGG
>NZ_JZIR02000265.1:0-518 GCF_000961955.2 Hymenobacter sp. AT01-02 | reverse complement strand
GGGCTTTTTGTATAACCGTATGGTAGTTAATCTTTAATCATATCTACTTCTGCCCGAATCATAGCATTATAACGCTGTCCATTGTTTGCCAGAGTAATGAGGCTCCAGCCGCGGCCAATAGTATAGTTCCAAGTGCGGCTCTCCTTAAATTCAAACGTTGGGCGTAGAATTTGGCCGTAGGGCGTGTAGTTGTCCATGAAGTTGGTGGTGTAAAACTTATCACCACTCACAATCCACTCCATGGCTACAAAGAATCCTTCGTCGGGGGCGGTGATGTTGTAGGACGTTAAGTCAACGGTGTACCACTCACCTCCTTTGGGGGCCGATACCACAATGTTATCGGTTAGCAAGTCGGAGTTGGGCGAGTTGTAGTTGCCATCGGCCTTGTACAGTCGCACGCGGAAAGGCTCGCGGGGGAAGCCGTTCTCACCAATGTAGAAAGACACAGAGCGAACGTTGCCAAGCTTTTTGCCTTTGTCGTTCTTAACGAAGAAGGCATACTGGCTACCTGGCATGCC
>NZ_JZIR02000264.1:0-1538 GCF_000961955.2 Hymenobacter sp. AT01-02 | reverse complement strand
CAGGAGCCGGCGGCCAACAAAACGGATAGGAGATTTATTTGCCATTATAGTTAGTATTTGTGTTCAATATACTAATATTAGTAGCAAATCAAACCCTGCCTATTATGTCTGGTATTCCGTCCTCCGAATCCGAGCAGCCACAAGACCCTCAGAAGCCCCAGGAATCTGAACAAATGCCCAAAGGAGAAAACGCGCCTAACATCCAAGACACTTTTGATAAAACGCTGGAGCTACAAGGCCAACTGATTGCATTGCTTGAACTCCGGGTACAGACATACAGTGCTCGCCTAGAAGTCTCGCAACGACAACTTAAGCACGAACGCTCCCTGTTGTATTTGCTTGCCCGGTGTGATGCAGGCTTGCTTGATGAAGAGCAGCAACGGGAAATGTGGGAGCTTCTGGATTCTCCTGATCGACTACACGGTTTAGAAGCTAATAGATCTCATTTGTATCTCAGTGCTTTGGCACAAGCAAACATTAATGCTGTGGCACAGGATTCCCCCGGTCATAGCAATGGGATGCAGGAAGAAGCTACTCCCCCAAATTGATGAGCTAACGTAGCACCACTTAGTAAGTAGTGTATCGGCCCATACAATGAGTATTGAGCGAGGAAGCCCCGACCATTTGGCCGGGGGCTTTGTGTTCTAATCAGCTATACTTAAAGAGAGCAGTGAAAGGCTACTTAATACAAAATAGCTTTTTGCTTAATCAACTGCTCCTCTTCTGTGGTTAGTTCTCCTTCCCAAAAGAAGAGGGTTTGCCCAACATGAAAAATTCTGTGGGGATCCAGTGTGATCGTGTTGTTACTGTCTTCATACATTCTTGCGTAGTGCCACACCGTTTTTAAGCACTCTCGCTCATCTATGATTTCGTAATGACCGCACCAAGTGGTTAATGAGAATAGCCCTATCCAAGCAACAGTTAAACCAACTAAATCTTCATTCAGCAGTCCACTGGCATGGAATACTTCATCTGGCTCCACCCGCCCAATCGAAGTAGAGTAGATACCAACTAGCTGTTATCAACAACCGACAATTTGAAGGTAGATCCTTTAGGAGAAATCCATCTACCAGACCTGAACCGAAGTCTGTTGTTGGAATACATATTCAACTTCGCCGTAATGTTTACTTGGCTTTCGGGAAAGCAGGCGCTCCTTGCTTCACTCCAGCTTTCTCGTATGGTTCACGCTTAAATACATCCTTGCCAACTAACGTAGACTCCCAAAACTCGCTTACATCGGTTTCTGATGTTAACAGCCACGTGGTGGAAATGAGATCTACACCATCAACCGTTTGAGCTTGTCCGCTCCAACACGTCACAGAGTTGGAGTCTTTATGCTCATTTTGCCACACCACTACGAAGCCGATCGCTTGCCCTGATTCCAAAGAGGCGTTCAATTGTCCCACTAATGGATACACGCCCGTTGCATCGCCTACAGCAGTATGATACTGCCCAGTCACTTGGTTGCCTTCAAGCCTGAACTCCACTTCGGATCCTAACTCATTGTACCATTTTCCATTAATGTCCATAACATCAAG
>NZ_JZIR02000263.1:0-803 GCF_000961955.2 Hymenobacter sp. AT01-02 | reverse complement strand
ATCTTGTGATCAACGATGCCCACGAAGGCGACGTGACCTATCACATCTTTGAGGACGAACTAGCTGCGGGCGTCTGGCTGCGGCAAGCGCTTTAGCCTAGTTCAGGCATCTTTCCCCTATGGTTAAACACTTAGCGACCACTGCGGAGAAATAGGTACCAACTCCTGATTCGGCAAGGCATGGAGGAAGGCCACGTGGTCTTTCCCTACCATCATCACCACTGGCTGAAATGGTGGTGGACCTAGAAGCAAAAAGCCCTGACCACCTGGCCAGGGCTTTCTTATTGCCACCTTCCTGATTTTAGCGAAGGCGGATAACCAGATAATTCCGAAACAGCCCACGGCGACGGGGGCGCAAGAACTCTTCGATTGCAGCAGGCCTTATTACGCGCACCGTATCCGTCGCCGTGCAGATCTCAATGCGTTCCATCTGCTGGGCGACTCGCATTAATTCAGCTGCATTCCAGTAGCCGAAGCCATAGTATACCTCCGCCCGACTACCGACCATCCCTTGGGGTGACAACCACATCGTACGAAGCGAGTCCGGCTGATCCCCGGTAGCCACTCGCCAGGACACCTGCGCCGGATGGGACGTCTTATTCTTTACTATGATCGTGTGAGCAACATCGCAGCTTCCTAAGCTTAGTATTCCGAAAGCGATTAGTAAACGTAAACAGTAATTCATATCGGCACCGTTATGTTGTCTTCTTGGAGGTAGTAGCTGATCTATCCCAGTACAGTTCAAGGTCCGTACAATTCACAGACCATAACCGGTCAGCTCTTAAAGGAGAACTTGCGTGCAGG
>NZ_JZIR02000262.1:0-855 GCF_000961955.2 Hymenobacter sp. AT01-02 | reverse complement strand
TCATGAAACTTGAACTACCGATGGCGGCGCGCTTTCAGGACCAGAACTTGGTACGAGGGCATTTCCTGAAGCGAATCACTGTGCAGTGTCCTTCCTGTCAGAAACGGGCGGAAATAGAAACAGACCTGGAAACGTATCACAGCGTCTTCCGTTGTAGCAACTGCCATCACCATCTGGCCAAAGATCTCGTCTACTATGATCTGAGCCTGAAAGTGTATTGTAATCAGTGCGCCCATCGCATCATCCTGGAAATACCGGAGGTCAAGACCAAGAAGCAAGCCATCAAAGTCCGGTGTCCAGAATGCGGAGATGTACAGTCGTACCAGCCCTCCTATACGCAACACGTTGGCTACTCCATAGCGATCGGCGCGCACGACCCGTTCTTTGGTCTTCCCCTCTGGTATCAGGAACCCTTCAAGGACCAGTTGCTGTGGACCTATAATCCGGAGCACCTTTTGTATCTGGAACAGTACGTGGGGGCCAAACTTCGGGAGCGGAATGCCCGACGCTATATGACCATCGTCGAGAAGCTTCCCCAGTTCATCAAAGCGGCCAAAAACCGAGAGGCCATCTTAAAACGGCTCCAACAAATGAAGCTCAAGGCCTAGCATTATCGCTATTTCAGGTACAGTGTACTATAAGGCAAACCTGCGTTTATGTAAGGATACAGTAGTTGGGTAGCTATACATTGCATGTTGTTGCAACACTTCTTTCTTTTGCTGAAGTGATATATAACGATTGTCTGCAGGCATTTGTAATAGATAGATGTCTTGTGATAAACGTTATTAAGCCATTCCTATAGGTTCGAGTCCCGTCTCTGGTACTTTTTAGCCTTCGGGCTAGTCAGAAGCCCCA
>NZ_JZIR02000261.1:0-1419 GCF_000961955.2 Hymenobacter sp. AT01-02 | reverse complement strand
ACCGCCTGGACGCCAGCCGCGTGCGTACCGGCGCCAGCCTGCGCCTCTACGGCACCGTCGAGAACCTGGTCACCTTCACCAAGTACTCCGGCATGGACCCCGAAATCGGGGGCGTGGGCCTGGATTTGGGCACCTACCCGGTAGCCCGCACTTTCACGGTCGGCCTGAACCTGGGCATTTAAGCAACTGACGGTCATTCTTTCCCCTATGAAATACCCCGCGCTTCTTTTCACGGCCCTGCTCCTGGGCGCTGCCACCGGCTGCCAGGACGACTTCACCGACCTCACGCCCCAGGCACCATTACCCTACGCCAACTTCTGGAAAACCGACGCGGATGCGGTAGCCGCCTCAAATGCCCTGTACGGCTACATGAACAACGACGACATGTTCGGCCGGGGATTCTTCTGGCTCATCAACGCCTCCGACGACATGGTGACGGGGCGGGTGCGGGCCACGGCCGCCAACGTGCGCAACTTCACGGCTACCGGCGACGAGGGCGACACCAATAAGATGTACGGTTACTCCTACCGGGTTATCCGCCGGGCCCAACGAGATTCTGAAGAACCTGCCGGCCATGAGCATCGACGAGAAGCTTAAAAACCGGGTGCTGGGCGAAGCCTACTTCATGCGGGCCTTTTCCTACTTCCACATTGCCACCCGCTACGGCGACCAGCGCGCCGGCGTGCCCCTGGTGACGGTGGAAAACATGGACCAGAACAGCTTCCCCCGCCCCGCGAGCGTGGTAGCCAACTACGAACTCATGGAGCAGGCCCTGAAAAAGGCCGCCGACCTGCTGCCGCTGGTGACGGCCTACTCGGGCGCCGAGCTGGGCCATGCCCACAAGGACGCGGCCCTGGCCTACCTGGCCAAAACCTACGTGTTCTGGGCCCAGTACGACAAAAGCAAATGGGCCCTGGCCGAGCAGGCCGCCGAGGCCGTGACCAAATCCGGATCGGGGCGGGCCCTCATCAACACGGGCAAGCCCAAGGAAGACTTTCATTCGGTATTTACCATTCAGAATAACTGGTCCAGTGAGTACATCTGGTCGGTGGTGTCGGGCCGGCAGGACGGTAGTATTCTGCCCGGCGTGCTGCTCGAAAACAAGGGCTGGGGCAAATACAACGGCTGGGGCTATTTCCAACCCACGTTGGATCTGTACGAGTCCTTTGAGGTCGGCGACCCGCGCCGGGAAGCCACCATCCTTTCCTTTGGCGACGAGTTTACTTACCTGGGGCAGAAGCAGAAATACTCCTCCACCAACTCGCTGACGGGCTTTCAGTTCAGCAAGTACATGGAGCCCTACACCTACCCGGCCACGGAGCACCTGAACGCCAACGGCGACAAGCCCACTACCGACCTGAACGTGCCGCTGATGCGCTACGCCGAGGTGCTGCTGCTCCAGGCCGAAGCCCAGATTAT
>NZ_JZIR02000260.1:0-957 GCF_000961955.2 Hymenobacter sp. AT01-02 | reverse complement strand
CGTTACGCGGGCGCCGCGCTGTTTGGCCAGCTGGACAGCAAACAGGCCCACGCCGCCGCTGGCACCGTTTATGAGCACCTCCTGGCCGGGGCCCACTGCCGCCAGCTGGTCGACAATCTGCAGGGCGGCAAGCCCGTGACCGGCAGGGCCGCGGCCTGGTCAAATGAAATGTTGGCCGGCTTGGGAGCAATGGTTGCCTCGGTAACCACCACGTACTCGGACAGGGCTCCGCCGGTGAAGACCTCCAGAAAGCCGAATACCGCGTCGCCAGATCGGTAACCCGTGACACCGGCGCCCACTTGGGATACGATGCCAGCAAAGTCGATACCGACGCCTTTCGGAAATGTTGAGCCCGACATAAGTTTCATCTCGCCGCGGTAAATCTTCCAATCGAGGGGGTTGATGGAAGCGGCTTTTACCTGAATCAGCAGCTGATTCGAGGCAATGGTGGGGGTGGGCTGCTCGCGCACCGCTAGCACCTGTTCGTCGCCAAAACGGTCATACATTACTTTACGCATGGGGTTGCTGGGGTAAAGGAGCCGCAGGAGCCAGGTTTTGCTTTGCTGCGGCATGGGGTTGAAGAAAGTCGCTGAGCAAAGGTGCAGGGGCAACCACCGCGGCCGGTAGCGCAAAACGGCGCAAAAACAGTCCGATCCGACAGCACGACTTGGCTGCCCGATCGGACTGTTTTTGCGCCGCTTCGGAGTGGCGAGCGTGGGTACCGGCGCCCACCTTTGCCGCACACTTTTCGCTACACGATAATGGACACGCACAAATCAGCCCCCGCCATCCTGGGGCCCCAGCAGGGCCAGACGTTGGCCGTCATGGGCAGCAATTACCGCATTCTGGCCGCTGGTAAGGATACGGCCGGTGCCTACGCTACCATCGACATGCTGGTGCCGCCCGGCGGCGGCCCTGGTCCCCCACGCCCCACGCCGACATCGAGGGAAACTTTCT